>NZ_JAHMSC010000043.1:0-1416 GCF_018986375.1 Pseudomonas sp. CVAP#3 | reverse complement strand
TGGTGGTCGATACCCCGGCCAATGACGTCTACAAAAACGGCAGCACCGTCAGCACCACCATCGAAAGCACCACCGGTGGCAATTTCGAGCAGCTGACCCCGAGCACGACTCCGGCGGTCACCACGATCACCGATTCGATCGATAACACCGGGCTGACGCTCACCGCCAATAACACGATTACCGAAGGCGGTCAGATCACTTACACCGCGACGCTGACCAATCCGGCGGGTACGCCGATGACCGTGACGCTCAGCAACGGCGCCGTGATCAACATCGAGGCCGGCAAAACCAGCGGCTCGGTGGTGGTCGACACGCCGGCGAACGACGTCTACAAAAACGGCAGCACAGTCAGCACCACCATCGAAAGCACCACGGGTGGCAACTTCGAGCAGTTGACCCCGAGCACGACGCCGGCGGTCACGACGATCACCGATTCGATCGACAACACCGGCCTGACGCTCACCGCCGACAACAGCATTACCGAAGGCGGTCAGATCACCTACACCGCGACGCTGACCAACCCGGCCGGCACGCCGATGAGCGTGACCCTGTCGAACGGCGCGGTGATCAACATCGAGGCCGGCAAAACCACCGGCAGCGTGGTGGTCGATACCCCAGCGAATGACGTCTACAAAAACGGCAGCACCGTCAGTACCACCATCGAAAGCACCACCGGTGGCAATTTCGAGCAGCTGACCCCAAGCACCACCCCGGCTGTTACGACGATCACCGATTCGATCGACAACACCGGCCTGTCCCTGGCGGCCACCGGTTCCGTGGCCGAAGGTGGCCAGATTACCTACACCGCCACCCTGACCAATCCGGCCGGCACCGCGATGAGCGTGACCCTGTCGAACGGTGCGGTGATCAACATCGAGGCCGGCAAGACTTCCGGTTCCGTGGTGGTCGACACCCCGGCGAATGACGTCTACAAGAACGGCAGCACCGTCAGCACCACCATCGAGAGCACCACGGGCGGCAACTTCGAACAACTGACCCCGAGCACCACTCCGGCCGTTACGACGATCACCGACTCGATCGACAACACCGGCCTGTCCCTGGCAGCAACCGGTTCGGTCACCGAAGGCGGTCAGATCACTTACACCGCCACCCTGACCAACCCGGCCGGTACGCCGATGACCGTGACGCTCAGCAACGGCGCGGTGATCAACATCGAGGCCGGCAAAACCACCGGCAGCGTGGTGGTCGACACGCCGGCGAACGACGTCTACAAAAACGGCAGCACCGTCAGCACCACCATCGAAAGCACCACCGGTGGCAACTTCGAGCAGTTGACCCCGAGCACGACGCCGGCGGTCACCACGATCACCGATTCGATCGATAACACCGGGCTGACGCTCACCGCCGACAACACCATTACCGAAGGCGGTCAGATCACTTACACCGCGACCCTGA
>NZ_JAHMSC010000042.1:0-1516 GCF_018986375.1 Pseudomonas sp. CVAP#3 | reverse complement strand
GACACCCATTAGCCGGTCCTACGTCAAGATCCAAAGCCTACCCGCCCTGCTTTTTTAACGGCAGGGTGTTTCCCTCGTTAAACCTGATCGGTTGAACCGATCGAACCCGTTTCCTCGTTGCTGGCTACGACCGGGTCGCGCCAGTCACCCATATGGATCAAGCGGTGATGATGCTTGCAGTTCCGCCCTGGCGGTAACCCGCCCCAGAGAAACGTTGGTGCCGCCAATGTGTCCAAAACGTGTCACAGAACCGTGGTTTCGCGTAAAAAATACGCGCCCAGTCTCTACGGGCTCACTTGGCAGACGACCCGGGTACAACACACTCAGGCGGTGACAGCAGACCTCCACTCAGACCGCTTGGCTCAGTCTGCCCAGTCCCCTAATTGGCTGATCTGCTCTCACCTTATTCGCCTCTCAGGCGAAACAGCGTTTGGCATCAAAGGGCTGTTTCTCCTTCAGGATGTGGTAACTCGCACGGGCTAGTTTGTGGGCCAGTGCCTTGGTGGCGACCACGTTGTTGGTTTTAGCTTTCTTCTTCTCAAAAAAACGTTTGGCGTCTTCACTGAAACGCCGGGCAAAGTTGGCGGCTTCGATAAAGGCCCAGATCAAATAGGCATTGCCATTCTTGGTGTTGCCTTCGCTCTTTTTCTTGCCGTTGGAGTAGTGGGCGCTATCCACGCATCGAGCATATGAAGCAAAGTTACCCACGTCGGCAAAGCGTTCGATGTCGCCCGTTTCCAGCATGATCACGGTCGCGAGTACCTCGCCAATCCCCGGCATCGACTTCAGCAGGGCATACTCCGGGCGCAATTGGGCGCTTTGAAGCAAGCGATCTTCCAAACAGCGGATTTGAATATTCATCGCCTCAATGATTGCCACATTGGCTTTCATCGCTAGAGCGACATCGGGTGGCAGGCCCAGCCTGTCGACCGATGTCGCTGACAGGCGTTTGACGGCACCGCTGTTTAATCGGCGGCCCAGCTGACGAGCCAGGATGTTTTCCACTGCCAGGACATGTTGAGTCCGGCTGCGCACCAACTGAATGCGTTTGCGAGCGAGGTCACGCAGCGCACGCTCTTGCGGCGGATGAATGTAGCCCGTCGGCAAGATCCCGAGTCGTAGCAAATGCGCCAGGAACGCCGCATCATCCTGATCATCTGAATGCTTTAAACCGTCATAGCGTTTCATCGCCACGGTGTTGGCCAGTTTCACCTCGAATCCGGCTTCTTTCAGCCCATCGACCAGCCAGTACCAGTTGTACGTGGACTCGACCACCACGCCGACTAACTCGGCGCGATAGGGTTCGAGCAAGAGAATGATTTTCGCGAGTTCGTTGGGGCAGCGCCGACTGACCAGCACTCGGTCCGTTTCGTCGGCAATTACCACTACGCTGTTGTTCGAATGCAGGTCTATGCCACAGAATTTCATCACGGCCTCCTTCAGCAAAAGACAATGTTCGCACCTTGAATTTTGCGCCACCTCCGTGAGGTGGGGAGGCCGGCTAGATGATTCTCAG